>NZ_CP034874.1 GCF_005081445.1 Buchnera aphidicola (Hyadaphis tataricae)
TATTGTATAAAATTATTTTATTTAAAAAATCTAATCACACTTATTTTTCGAGAAAAAATTTTATGAAATCCAAAGTTATTATTCTTGATACAACATTACGTGACGGCGAACAAGCTTTACAAGCTAGTTTAAGTGCTAAAGAAAAATTAAGAATTGCATTATCTTTAGAGAAATGTGGAATAGATATCATAGAAGCAGGGTTCCCAATTTCCTCTCCTGGAGATTTTAAATCAGTCCAAGCTATATCAAGAAAAATTAAAAATAGCAAAATATGTAGTTTAGCAAGATGTTTGGAAAAAGATATTGATATAGCAGGTCAAGCTATATCTGCATCTAATAATTCTCGTATTCATATTTTTTTAGCAACCTCAACATTACATATTACATCAAAACTTAGAAAAAATTTTGATGAAATTATTGAAATGGCTATTTTTTCTGTTAAAAAAGCATTACGTTACACCAATGACGTTCAATTTTCTTGTGAAGATGCTAGTAGAACAACTATCGATAATTTATGTCGTATTGTAGAAAAACTAATTAAATCAGGTGTCAAAACTATCAATATACCTGATACTGTAGGTTACACAATTCCCAATGAAATATGTTCAATAATAAATCAGTTATTTGAACGTGTTCCTAATATTCATAAGGCTGTTATTTCTGTTCATTGTCATGATGATTTAGGTATGGCAGTAGGAAACTCAATATCAGCTATACAATCTGGAGCCAGACAAATCGAAGGAACTATTAATGGTATTGGAGAAAGAGCTGGAAACACAGCATTAGAAGAAATTATTATGGCTATTAAAGTTAGAGAAGATATTTTAAAAGTTTCTACTAATATAGTGCATAAAGAAATTTATCGAACCAGTAAAATTGTCAGTCAAATTTGTAATATGCCTATTCCTTCTAATAAAGCTATAGTAGGAAGTAACGCATTTGCACATTCTTCAGGAATTCATCAAGATGGTGTTTTAAAAAACAGACAAAATTATGAAATTATGGATCCTAGTAGTATCGGTTTAAAAGATGTTAAATTAAATTTAACATCTCGTTCTGGAAGGGCAGCAGTAAAATATTATATGGACGAAATGGGTTATAAAAAAAATGATTATAATATAGATGATTTATATGCAGCTTTTTTAAAATTAGCTGATAAAAAAGGACAAGTGTTTGATTATGATTTAGAAGCTTTAGCATTTATGAATCAACAACAAGAAGAATCTGATTATTTTTTACTCAAATTTTTTAGCGTTCAATCTATTTCTAATGGATTATCAACAGCTTCAGTAAAATTATTATGTGGTAATAAAACATATACTGAATCAGCTACAACAAGAAATGGGCCTGTTGATGCAATCTATCAAGCAATAAATCGCATTACACATTTTCCTATAGTATTACAGAAATTTCAATTAGTAGCTAAGGGGAGAGGCAAAGATGCATTAGGTCAAGTTGATATTTTAGTAGAATATAACAATCGTAAGTTTCATGGAATAGGTTTAGCAACTGATATTATCGAATCATCCGCTCAAGCAATGATTAATATATTAAATATTATATGGAAATTACAACAAATCAACAAAAAATTAAGAAAGTAAAGCGCGCTCCCTTTTTTTTGTAAAAAAATTTATACCCTTATTTATTTTATAGAAATAATTTTATTTACGAGAACACATTGAATAATGAAAAAATATTATATTGCAGTATTACCAGGAGATGGAATTGGACCTGAAGTAATGAAAGAAACTTGCAAAGTTATACAAGTTTTAAAAACGCATTTTTCATTACCCATAGAAACAAAAATATTCAATATTGGTGGTGCCGCCATCGATCTTGAAGGTGTTGCACTACCGCAAAAAACATTAAAGGGATGTGAAAATTCTAATGCAATTTTATTGGGTTCTGTAGGTGGTACAAAATGGGATCAATTACCTACAAAAGAGCGACCTGAAAGAGCAGCTTTATTGCCATTAAGAAAACATTTTGGATTGTTTTCTAATTTGAGACCCTTAAGGTTATATTCAGAATTAAATTTTTTATCCCCACTGCGTTCAGAGATAGTAAAAGATGGTTTTGATATATTATGCATAAGAGAATTAACAGGTGGTATGTATTTTGGAAAACCACGAGGACGATTTATAAACAAAACATTGAGTTATGCTTTTGATACAGAGATTTATTATGAATTTGAAATTGAAAGAATTGCTCATTTAGCTTTTAGATTAGCTAAATTTAGAAAAAAAAAGGTTTGTTCTATCGATAAAGCTAATGTTCTTCACAGTTCTATTTTGTGGAGAGAAGTAGTAGAAAATGTTTCTAAAAAATATCCTGATGTATCTTTATCTCATTTATACGTTGATAATGCCTGTATGCAAATTATTAAAAATCCTTCTCAATTTGATGTTTTGTTATGTTCTAATCTTTTTGGAGATATTATTTCAGATGAATGTGCAATGATTACTGGTTCTGTAGGTATGTTGCCATCAGCTAGTTTAAATGAGCATAACTTTGGATTGTATGAGCCTGCAGGAGGTTCCGCACCTGATATTGCAGGCAAAAATCTTGCTAATCCTATAGCCCAAATTCTTTCACTGTCTATGTTAATAAGATACAGTATGAATTTAAATGAAATAGCGGATAAAATTGAGAATGCTATACTTTCTGTTTTAAGAGCAGGCTATGCAACTAGAGATATATGTCATGATAAAAACTATTTGACAACCAGTGAAATGGGAAATCTTATTGTTGAATTTTTAACTAAGAGTAAATAAAAAATGAAAAAAACTTTATATGAAAAAATATATGATTCTCATGTAGTAGTAAATCAAAATAAAGATAGATCTTCTCTTTTATATGTGGATTTACACTTGCTTCATGAGGTTACATCACCTCAAGCTTTTGCTTCGCTGCGCAGCAAAAATCGCAAAGTAAGACAACCTAATAAAACTTTTGCTACTATGGATCACAATGTTTCAACAATAAGTAAAGATATTAATGCGTCCGGATCTATGGCTAAGATACAAATGCAAGAATTAAAAAAAAATTGTGATCAATTTGATATACCGTTATATGATTTACATAACCCTAATCAAGGTATAGTTCATGTCATAGGTCCCGAACAAGGAATGACTTTGCCAGGCACAATTATTGTTTGCGGTGATTCTCATACTTCCACTCATGGAGCATTTGGTGCATTATCTTTCGGTATTGGTACTTCAGAAGTTGAACATGTTCTTGCAACTCAAACGTTAAAACAACAACGTTTTCAAAATATGAAAATTGAAATCATAGGTAATGTACCAGCATTTATTACTGCTAAGGATATCATTTTATTTATTATAGGACAATTAGGATCATCTGTAGGTCTTGGTTATGTGATTGAATTTTGCGGAAACGTCGTTCAAGACATGAGCATGGAAGAAAGAATGACTATGTGTAATATGGCTATTGAAATGGGCGCAAAATCTGGATTGATAGCTCCAGATGAAACTACGTATGCATATTTAAAAAATAAAACTTATGCACCCGTGGGTCAATATTGGGATAAGGCAGTTGAATATTGGAAAACTTTAGAAACAGATGAGAATGCTGTATTTGATAAAACTTTTACTATTGATGTATCGAATCTTTTGCCCCAGGTAACATGGGGTACAAATCCAGATCAAGTAATCTCTATCAATGAAAAAATACCTAGTTTTAGTTCCTTTGATGATTTAAATAAAAGACGTTTAGCTGAATTATCTTGTAATTATATGAATTTAAAACCAGGCACGTATTTGACTGATATCAAGGTAGATGTAATTTTCATCGGATCTTGTACAAATTCTCGAATAGAAGATTTAAGATCAGCATCAGAGATACTAAAAAATAAAAAAATTTCTAATAATGTTAAAGCTATTGTTGTTCCTGGATCTGGTTTAGTTAAACAACAAGCTGAGAAAGAAGGTTTAGATAAAATATTTATTAATGCTGGTTTTGAATGGAGATTACCTGGTTGTTCTATGTGTTTAGGTATGAATAAGGATAGATTAAGTAAAGGAGAACGTTGTGCTTCTACTAGTAATAGAAATTTTGAAGGTCGTCAAGGTAGAGGTGGTCGTACACATTTAGTGAGTCCTATTATGGCTGCAGCAGCTGCATTATACGGTAAATTTTTTGATATTAGAAATTTAACAAATGAGAATAATAAAAATGTTTAAATTTATTGAACATCATGGCGTTGTTTTGCCATTAAATTTTTCAAATATAGATACTGATCTCATTATACCTAAACAGTTTTTAAAAAAAATCAACAAAATAGGTTTAGGAAAATATTTATTTCATGATTGGCGTTATAAAGATTTAAATCAATCAGTTTTAAATGATAAATTTATTTTAAATAAAACAATATATCAAAAATCTAGTATTTTATTAACCAGAGAGAATTTTGGTTGTGGTTCATCAAGAGAGCATGCAGTATGGTCTTTGTTAGATTATGGATTTCGGGTTATAATTGCATCTAGTTTTAGTGATATATTTTATAATAATAGTTTTAATAATAAACTTTTATTGATTACCTTAGGTAAAACAGTTATTGAATCTCTTTTTGATATTGTTAATAAAGATATAGGGGTTAGTTTTAACATTAATTTATTAAATAGAAAAATTTTGGTTAATGATATTACATTCTCATTTCTAATAGATGATTTTCGTCGTTTTTGTTTATTAAATGATTTAGATCATATAGATTTAACTACAACACACATGAAAGATATTGATATTTATGAAAAAAAAATACCCGATTTTCTTTTAAAACGAAAAGAATTTGAATCAAATATTTAAAAATTTTTTTAAAAAAAATAGCGAAAGTTTTAATATTAAAACTTTCGCTATTTTTTTTATGTTTCTTTTTCTTTTATATAAGATTTAAACACTGTTATTTTGCATTTATTCAACATAAAGCATTTACAAAAAAAAACAACATGCATTTAAGATATTAAAAAGCAAAAAAACAAAGTCATATAAGTGGATTTGAAAAAAATTTTTAAAAAAGTGGTTTCAAAAAGTAAAAATAAAAAGAAAACATGTTTAGGAGGGGGGGAGAGAGGTCAAAATTAAAAAATTAAAAAATAGAAAATGTTACGTAAAAAACGCATTAATAAAAATACTTAAATTGTTTAATTTTTAGGATATTGATTTTTAGCTATTTTTCGTAAATAATAATAACTAATATTCACCTGTTTTTTTAATCCATGAGGACCTAATTTAGTTAATTCGCTTAAAGAATATTTAGAAACTAAAGCACGAAGAATAGTTTGTCTTGCTTCGGTTTCATTTAAAGATATCAATTTTTGTGCATTTCTTTGCTTTTTATAAAATGCATGTCTTGACATTCTATATTTTAAAATACTTTTCATTTGAATATCTTTAGATCGTCTTTTAGCATCAAGAATTGTAATAGGATTCAATCCTTTACTAATAAGATTTTTGTTAATCCATCCTAATTGTTGTTGTTGAGCATTTATTATTTTTTTTTCAGAAATGCCCAATAACATAAAAAATAATGGGGTTAATTTAATAATTTTAGGCATATAATTACCCAACATTTTATCCCATTGTTTTTGACAGATTACAAAACCCATAGGTTCCATAAAATTAGTAATTAATCTCGATGCACGCGTGATAGATTTGTTTCCTGCTTTAGAATATGTAGATAATCCACATTCATCAGATAACTGTTCTACAGATGCTTGAACTAATTCAGAAGAAATATTAAAATGATAAAGCATAGCTGAAACCATTGCTCTCATTGCGCACGCACGATGTTTATTTAATAGTCTAAACCTTTTTAAAGCAAATGTTCTAGACTTGATATTTTTTGCTTGCAAAAAAAAACTTAACTCACATCTAGCAACGTCTATTTCTTCTGCCTTTTTCATTGCGTCACAGATAAAAAAAGGTCGACGTTTTTGATTTTTAGGAGGTTGAAAAGTTGGATTAGAATTGTATATATAACATTGTCTTGATGTCATAAAATTATACTTAAATTAGTAAAAAATCATATTTTATTCAACGTAAAAATAAGAATTTTTTGATATTTATAATATATACTTTACTTTTATTTTTTTTTGTGAATAAATGTAATTTATTAGGAATATTGATATATTTATCACAGATTTAAATTATTTTCAATATAACTTATTAGTATTTTTGAAACTATTTTGGTATAAAAAATTTTTATGAGTATCATTGGTATTTTTATAGAGATCATTTTTGATTAAAACAATTAGGAACAATAAAAAAATGGAAAAGATTATTGAAAAAACTATATATGCTTCTCGTTGGTTGATGTTTCCCGTTTATATAGGTTTATCATTTGGATTTATATTATTAACTATAAAGTTTTTTCAACAAATTATATTTATAATTCCAGATATTTTATCTATGTCTGAATCTGGTTTAGTTTTAGTGGTTTTATCTTCGATTGATATTGCCTTAGTAGGAGGACTATTAGTCATGGTAATGTTTTCTGGTTATGAAAATTTTATTTCTAAAATGGATATTCAGGATAATCAAAAACGATTAGGATGGATGGGGACGATGGATGTTAATTCAATAAAAAATAAGGTAGCTTCATCAATAGTAGCTATATCTTCTGTGCATCTTTTGCGGATTTTTATGGAAGCAGAAAAAATTTTAGATGATAAAATTATGTTGTGTGTTATAATTCATCTTACTTTTGTATTATCTGCTTTTGGAATGGCATATATTGATAAAATGAGCAAAAAAAAACATTCTTAATTAGTGATTATGAGAAAAAATATTATTGATTAATAAAATTATGCCTAAAAACATGCTTGATATAATAAGTAGTAATGTAATAAAATTAAATTTTCACTCAACAAATATAGTCCATAATTTCCAAAAAATATATTTTACTTAATGAAGTGTATTTAGTGTCTAGAAAAAATTATATATATAACTCTAAACCAAAATTTAATCCACCGAAAAATAAGAAACAAATATCTAGATTTATTTGTTATGCTATGAAAAAAGCATCAGAAATAGATGTTGCTAGAAGTTACTTAAATCGCACTTTATTACCCGTAGATCCTCAAACTGGTAATGTGTTAATTCGTTTTAGAAGATTAAATGAACATCGCGCTTGTGCCATGCGAGCTATAGTGCAAGCTATGCTGTATTATCTTAATGTTAAATCTTATGTAGTTGAAGCTTCTATTGAAAAATTATCAGATGAATGCGGTTTATCTACTTTTTCCAATGCTGGTAACAAGTCTATTACGCGTACTTCACGATTGATAAATCATTTTCTAGAACCTATGGGTTTTATAAAATGTAAAAAAATGGAAAAAAAATTTCTTAGTAATTATATTCCAAAAAAAATATTCTTAACACCAATGTTTTTTATGCTGTTTAACATATCAGAAAAAGAAATAAATAGTTTTTTTCATCCTTCAATAAAAAAATGTCAAAAATCAGATACTTTAAAAAACAACATATTTATTTCTTTTTCTGATATTAATAATATATCAGAATTAGATGAAAAATCTGTTAGAAAAAAAATTCTGAATACATTAATTAGATTTTATACGGCTAGCGAACTCACAAAAATAGGTCCTCAGGGTTTAAAAAAAAGGATAGATATTGAATATATTAATTTATGTAAATCATATAAAAAAATAATAAAATAATTTTATACAATA
>NZ_CP034875.1 GCF_005081445.1 Buchnera aphidicola (Hyadaphis tataricae)
TCACACTCTATCTGTTAATCTTGCAATCGAATGGGATATTTTCTAAAACAGAGAACACCATACCAGATTTTCATGCAAATAATTTTTAAATCTTCTGAATCGACTCTTCTAAAGGTTTCTGTAGGTCATCAGACGATAACAGACGCTTACAGCGCTATGATTACAGATTGAGAAAATGATTAAATATTTTTTTCATTTTTTTGAAAATATAAAAAATAAAATAGTCACACCTTGCTTTAATTTCATTAATTAGTTAGTATAAATCAATTAGCACATATCATACTAGTATTTTGAATAAACAAGAGATTTAAATTAATGAAAACCAGCCCATATGAAATTAAAATTATTCAAAAACAAGCTAAATATCATTCTGATCCTACAATAATATTTAATCATCTTTGTAGACATAAACCATCAACATTATTATTAGAAACCGCAGAAATCAATAAAAAAAAAGATTTAGAAAGCATAATGATAATTGACAGCGCGCTACGTATTTCTTCTGAAAAAAAGAACGTAGTGACCTTGACTGCATTATCTCAAAACGGACAAAAAATTTTAGAAAATTTTAGAAAAAATATTTTTAAAGAAATAAAAATTCTTGAAATTGGAAAAAATATTCAAATGATATTTTCTAATATTGATAAAAATTTAGATGAAGATAAAAAAATTTTTAAAATGTCAGTATTTGACGCTTTTAGACTAATTATTAAAATGTTCAAAAATACCCAAAAAAGACAAAAAGCAATATTTTTCGGAGGATTGTTTTCATACGATCTGATTACTTATTTTGAGTCTGTACCGGACATAAAAACAACACAAAAATGTCCTAATTTTTGTTTTTATCTAGCAGAAACTTTATTAATTTTAGATCATCAAACAAAAAAATGTGTAATTCAAAGTAGTGTCTTTGCTCAAGATATAAAAGAAGAAAATAGAATTGAAAAAAGAACACAAGAGATACAAAAAAAACTAGAAAAAAAAATAAGTTCAATTCCCACAAATCAAATAAAAAATATTCATTTAACTTCTAATATGAGTGACGAAGAATATTCTTCAATAATAAAAAAATTAAAAATTTTAATACAAAAGGGTGAAATTTTTCAAGTAGTGCCATCTAGAAAGTTTTTTTTGCCCTGTGAAAATCCTCTTTCCGCTTATCAAACCTTAAAAAAGAATAATCCCAGTCCTTACATGTTTTTTATGCAAGATAATCATTTTAGTTTATTTGGAGCATCACCTGAAAGTTCTCTAAAATATAATGAAAAAACAAGAAAAATTGAACTGTATCCTATAGCGGGAACAAGACCCAGAAGTACAAAAAAAGATGGCACGTTTGACTGCAATTGAGATGGCGACATCATGCCCAACAAAAGAACGCATTAAACAAAACTGTCAGAGCATTGAATGTCAGTCGATCTAGCTCGAAATGATTCAGCACGCATTTGTAAACCGGGATCTAGATATGCATCTGATTTAGTTGAGGTAGATAAATATTCTTATGTAATGCCTGTGGTATCAAAATTCGTCAGCGTCTGAAAACAGAATGAGGGATGCACTGCATGCTTAATGACTGGTATGAATATGGGAACTTTAACTGGAGCACTTAAAGTGAGAGCCATGCAATCGATCTCAGAATTGTGAAAGAGAATCAAGAGGTAGTTATGGAGGGGCTATAGGATATTTTACAGATTTAGGTAATTTAGATACTTGTATTACAATACGTTCGGCGTATGTGGAAAACAACGTAGCTACTATTCAAGCTGGAGCTGGTATTGTGTTGAATTCTATTCCTGAAGACGAAGTTAAAGAAAGTTTTAATAAAGCAAAAGCTGTAATCAATGCTATAAAACAATCACATTCCATAGTTGACAACAAGGTTTTTTAAAAATATGGCAAACATTATACTTTTAGATAATATTGATTCTTTTACTTATAATCTTGTTGAACAAATTAGAAATCAAAAGCATCATGTTTTAATTTACCGAAATACAGTAGAGATAAATATTATTATACAAGCTATCAAAAAACTTGATAATCCTATTTTAATGTTATCACCAGGACCCAGTATACCCCGAAATGCAGGATGTATGTTAGATTTAATTAAAATAGTTAAAGGTCATATTCCTATAATAGGAATTTGTTTAGGTCATCAGGCGATAATAGAAGCGTATGGAGGGATGATTAAATATGCAGGAGAAATATTCCATGGGAAAGCATCGTTAATCAATCATGACGGTTTAGAGATGTTTAAAAACATACCTCAACCCTTACCTGTAGCACGATATCACTCATTAGTTGTTTGTAAAGATCTTCCTAATCATTTTGTAATTAATTCATTTTTTGAAAAAATGATTATGTCTGTAAGAAATGATTTTGATCGTGTATGTGGATTTCAATTTCACCCAGAATCTATTTTAACCACGTGCGGAGATCAAATATTGAAAAATATTATTGCTTGGGCGTCATCGAAATATATTAAAAAATATAAATAATTCTATGTTATTTTAAACTTAAAAAAAGATCAATATAAAAAAGATTAATACAAAAATATCAAAATCGATAATGAATAACTTAAATATATTTGTAATTAAAATATATAATCATGGACATAACAATTAACATTTTTTTCTAAAAAATAGTTTTCAAAAATGTTCATATCCATCTAAAAAAAATTTTTATGTTAATTTTTACATATAAAGATATAAAAAAACGTAAATGAAAGTAATAACTGCAACTAACAACACAAAAAGATATGAAAATATTATAAAATACATATCTTTAAATACATAAAAAAAGAAAATTATTTTCAATAAAATTAATTAAAAATCTCAATAATTATATATCATTATTTTAAAATATATAAAAACATAATAATTTTCTCTAAATATTATGGCGTTTTTTTATAACTTCTTCTCAATATAAAACTATGTAGATACATTGCTTTTTTGCTCTTTTTGTTAACGTATAAGAGTATTTTAACCATTTTGAATTATAGCGTATCATATGCTTCTTCTTAATGCATGTTGAATCATCAGTTTTTTGAAGTGTAATTGCTTCAAGTAACCTAATTTAACAAATGTTTAAAAATATACTCTCATAATTTTTCAAAAAACAATTATTAAAGGCATCAAAAATACTAAAAAGTTGAAAAACAAAAAACAACTGATAATTATATCTCATCACACTTTGAATGCAATC